>NZ_JADWYI010000003.1 GCF_016904885.1 Archangium primigenium | reverse complement strand
AACATGATTGAATTAATTATCTTACTAATACCTATCGTTGCGTTAGGTCTTTACATCAAAAGGGAGCAAAACACACAAGCTATGATAAAAGCAGGTATTGTGTTAGTTCTTATTATCGCATCTACTATGTTTTTTCAGAATACCAAAGGGACAGATACAAAAAGCCTAATGCTGATGTTTGTCGGAATGGTTGGAATGTTGGGCAGTTACATTTACGCCATTATTTTAGGTTTAGGAAAAGGAAGAAAAGGAAGTTTAAAACTATCTAAACAACAGAAAACAGAGGTTTTTACTTTTTCTGCAGGTAGAAAAGATTTAACCATAGCAAACCCATTTAGAGGCGTTTTAATTGTAGGAGGTGCAGGAAGTGGAAAGTCACGAACATTTATGTATCCAATTATCAAGCAATGTGCTGAAAAGAATTATACAGGAGTTCTATATGACTTCAAAAGTCCCGAATTAATGAGTTTAGCAGAGCAATGCTATAAGCATTACGACAGCCCTGTAAGAACTGCTAAAATAGATTTTAAAAACCCTTCAAATTCACAAAGAGCAAACCCTTTAGCATACGTTGAAAGTGCTATACACGCAACAAACTATTCACAGGCTTTTATACTCAATTTAATGCCTGAATATATCCAAAAGCAAGACTTTTGGAGTAGAAGTATGTTGTCTATATTTTCTGGTACAATATGGTATTTTAAAAAGAATGTACCACAATTGGCAACACTACCGCATATTTTCGCTTTTTTCTTTACTGCAAATGCAAAAGAAATAGTACAAATATTGAGTACAGATAATGAGATAAAAGGTTACATTTCATCACTCGCAGAGGCGGTGGAACAGGGAGCAGAAAAACAAGTTGCAGGAGTTTTAGGAACTTTAAAAAACGCAATAGGTATCTACAACACACCTGATATTTTTTGGTTACTATCTGCAGACGAAACGAATTTAAACGTAAATGACCCAAAAGACCCTACAATGTTGCTTATAGGTAACAATTCTACATTAGCAGATACATACGCCCCTTTATGTAGTTTATTAATAACGGTTTGTAGCAAGCTGATGAACGAACCAAACAAAATGAAATCCGCTATTATAGTCGATGAAAGTCCAACAATTTATTTACCAAACTTTGAACAAATCCCTGCAACTGCAAGAAGTAATAAAGTTGCTGTAATTGTAGGAGCACAGGACATTAGCCAAATGAATGATAAATACGGACGAGACAAAACAGAAGTATTAGTGTCGAATTTAGGTAACCAATTCTACGGAAGAACCACCAACAAGGAAACGGCTCAAAGAGTTGTAACAATGTTCGGACAGCGTGAGGACATAGTGGAAACCAAAGGTAAAAGCGGTGGAGTTATAGGCGATGCAGTAGGTATGTATGGCAAACGTTCAGTAAATCAAAGCATACAAAAAAGAGATAGGATAAAAATACAGCAAATGACTACCTTAAATGCAGGGCAGTTTGCCGGAATTTTAGCAGAGGGAAAAAACAAAGAATTTTTGGAGCAAATAGACTTACAAAAAATGCCAAATTTTGAAGTTCGAAAAACTGATAACGGTTACAGTTTAAGTAGTGCGACAAGTCATTTTGATAGTGTTTACAGACAAGTGAAAACGTTTTTAGGTAAGCGTGAAACGATATCCGATAAAATCGAAAAAAGGCATAAAAAGAAAGGTTTTGGACGGATAACGGATTTAGATTTATAGAGTTTTAAACTTTTAAAAATCTTATCTCATTCAACTTCGCCAAATCCTCGATAAGATCAAAACAAGTTTGAACTTATCTCACATCTTGGCTCGTTTCATTTCGCTAAATTTTTAAAAGGGATAGAACAAAAAAATTACGCCAGGCATACCTAAAAAGATGCTTGGCGTAATTCCTTGAAAACACTAACGCCCTACGGTTGTTGCATTTTAAAAAACGTAGCAAATCCACGCACCGCCAACCTCTTTTACTACCTTTTTTAAAACGTTAGCTACCGCTATATTTTACAGCAGTATATACACTTATTACAATGGAATAAATAACGTATAAAAAAATTCCGAATAGTATGTATTTTAGTATGTTTCGTTTTTTTCTTGGTTGTGTATCTAGGCTCATTTTGGGTACAAATTATATTTTATTTTTTTAGATATTACACTACCAAAACTAATAGAGTAAATCTAAAAAGCTCATTTTATTGACTTAAAACAGGTGTTTTTTTCGTGTATTTATCATTTTTATTGATTTTAGATATTACACTACCTTTTTGTTTTTTGGGTACAAATTATACACTTGTGGTTTTGCCTATTCTAAAAAAACCTTTGATTTTGAAAAAATCAATCAACATTTTTAGTAATAACCATATCTTCATGATTCATCAAAAAATCAAAAGCTTTATTTACTACTTCATTAAGTTTCATTTGCTTTTTTTCAGCTAAAATTGCTAAATAGGCGTGAACTCTAGAAGAAGTACGAACATTAAAAATGCCTTTGTAAAATTTATTAGGTTCTTTTTTTAATTCTTTACAAGTCTCTAAATAATCTTCGACAGCTTCTTTAAATGAAGTTTTTAATTCATTTACAGATTCCGCTTCATAAGTAACTAAATCATTTATACCTATAATTTTACCGTATAATGTATTATCATCAGCACTAAATTCAACAGAACCGTAATAATCTTTATGTTTTAAATAATTTTCCATAATGATAACTTTTCTAAAATTTGTTTTATAACATATTGCTTAACAATGTTACTAGGGTGCGGTTTATGTAAATTAATTATTCTATTTTCAGTATCGGAAAATTTAACTCTCGACCCGCCTGTTTTCCCTTTTTTTGTTATTTCAGTAAAACCGTAATAAGCCAATATCTTTTTTAATTCATCCCAAGTTAAATCTTTAGGATTACTTTTAAATTTCTCGATTAGTTTTTCAATTTTACTCATAAGCAAATATAATAAAAAAGTAACTATTTTTTAGTTACTTTTGTTTTTTTACTGAAATTAAGCAGAATAAGACAATCTATAGTATTATTAAAATAAGTATCTACATTAAAACCAAGAACTTGACCTTCGTTTTTTAAAGCTATCTTAATTAAGGGAGGTAAATGAATGTTTTTATTATCAAGTCTATTTAATGAATAAGATAATTGCTTTTTTGGATGAATGTATTTACCAATTTTTCGATTAAAATGGTTTTTTTTAAAATATTCAATGGTTTCTATTTTACTAATATCAGATGAATTATTGGATAGACTTAAAGAACCTATTAAATATTCATAATGTATATTTTGATTAAATATTATTTTAATACTTTCAAGTAACAAAAATAAAGGGTATGTCTTTTTTTGGTATTCTTTCACTATAAAGAAACGACTAATTTCAATTGCTTTATCAAATTTAGATTGAATTTCAAAATCAAAATCGAATAAACTACTAATATAAAAACCATTGAATCCGATATTTTTCAATATAGAACCACCTAAGCCAACACGAAAAGACCCAGCAATATTCCTTTTTTCATTATCCCATAAAATAACGTGACGATAATGTTTGTCATACTTGTCAATATCTATATATCTTCCAGTTCCTGAACCTATTTGGTTGAAACTTTTTTCTCTAAGAAAACCTATCATATTAATTAGATTGGCTACTTCTTTATATTCGGCAAAAAAGACATCATATTTACCTGAAGAAATAATTTTATTTTTGATATTATCTACATTATTAGACATTTTATTGATTTACTTTTTTAAAAAATTAGGATTATTTGAAGCCTCTAATAAATTACGTTCCTGCATGATAGACAATATTTTTTCCATTTGTCGTTGGTGGCTTTCAGCGGATTTTTTATGATACTCAAGTTCTTGTTTTAATACAGGGTACTCAATTAAACGTTTTTGAAATTCTTGGTATTCCTCCGTACTAAAACCCTCAACGATATCGTAATCAACAGGGATTTCGTTTAGCTGTCCGCTGTTGTCCGTTTCTTGTCCGCTGTTGTATTCTTTTATCAAAATTTCTAACATCTTTTCGGAAACCTCAATACCTTTGTTATCAAAGGATATAAACGATTTTAGGTATCTGCGGACAGTCCTGTCCGTAACACCTAAAATTTTTGCAATATCTTTAGTGCTATAACTCATTTTACACCTTTTTTGTTTCTGAAATTTGCGTTAAAATATCATATTGTTTCGATGTTTTATTTGTTTTCTGTTCGATATGTTTTTTTACTGCAGACATTGTGTAACCTTGTACGTTATCCCTTGATTTTTGTAAAGCATTCAATTTTGTTTTTTCTAAAAAATCTAAACCTTTTTCAGTACCATTAATTTTAAAAAACTCTTTCAAAACTTCCCTATTTGCACCATTAAAATTGATTTTGTTCTCATTCAGATATTCAAGTACAGGCTTTGTAAAATCCCAATTTGGAGAAACTTTTTTGATTATTTTATTTCTTTTTAGAATATCATTTTTAGTGTGAAAAATATGTATTTTAAAACCTACGATAGAACGACCTTTTTTAACGTCCTCATAATTGAAAGTTAAATCTGTTATATCGCTTTCGTCTAACTCTTTTTTTGCAGAGTCTAACACTCTTTTTTTAAAATCTTTTGTAGCAGGGTACTTGTTTTCAGTATTTGTAATAAAACGTAGTTCCTCGATGTCAATCTGAAATGTAGGGCGGTTCCGCCATTTACAAATCAAATCGTACATATATGAAGAATAAAGGGTTTTTAACTCTAATGATGTTTTGAAACTTTTTAGGCTATACCCTTTCGAAACATCACATAAAAATTGGTAAGCTGTTAGTGATAGCTTTACCTTAAAAAATTCGGAGCGAGGATTTAAAACCGCCATTTCTATAAGACCTGTATAAATTTCAGTTCCATCTGGAGTAACAATGTCAATATCTGTTTTACGCAGTTTTTTTATAGCCGACCTTAAACGGTCGTAATTTTGATGATTTGGTTCAACATCCGACAAATTATAAGTAAACACAATAGATTTATTTTCATCAAACTCAAATTCGTGTTGTTCGTTTATATGCAAACCTCTATTTATGTTTTTTGCGTTTTCAAACTTACTTTTCAGATACGGTGCTAAACTATCTATAAAAGCGTTTAAAAGCCTTTTTTCATAAATGTTAGAAAGGTTTATTTTTGATAAAGTAACGTGGTTACTTTGCATTGTGTATTTTGCCTTTTTTTGCATAATGTCTCAATTTGTCCTTTTACAAATATATAAAAAAGGACAACAAAAAAGACAGATATAAAACATATGTCCTTTTAATGTCTCAATATGTCCTTTTTGGAGTTTTTTAGATGTCTCAATATGTCCTTTTAATGTCTCAATATGTCCCTTTTAAATCTGTAAATCCTTTTAAATACAGGTGTTACGTAAGGGTGTAAACATTAAATAAAACTTGTTTGATAGATAAAAACAATGTAAAAAAGAATGTTATTCAGAAATTCAATAGCAATGCAGATGATTTTTTCAAAATCAAAGGTTTTTTTAGAATAGGCAAAACCACAAGTCAAAAAACCAAAAATTAGCCGTTTTAAGCCATTTTTTCAAAAATTCCTTACTAGACTAAAAAAAAGAAAAAAAGTTGCGCTAAAAAAAGAAAAAAGGCTAAATTTTAGATGATAAATATGTTTTAGTTCCTAACTTATTTAATTGAATGGAGCATGAATATTTTTTACATGAACACAGAAAAAAAACAGGTTTGTTTTGTACTAATTTCACTTTATTAAAATTATAGTTGCAATTCGGACAAAAATTACTGTTTGTTTGCATAATATTTAACTGGTATGTAAGATGTAAGTGGGCAAAAAATGAATTTTGCCCGACTTGTGTATGATGCCCTCTTTGGCTCTAGTTGGGTTGCTCCTCAGCATTGCCCAATTCCTTCCTCAAGGTATTACAAATATACACAAAATAATTGGAACGAAACGGTATTCAAAAGAATAGCAAGACGATACGGGACTTTTTGCTTAATTTCATTTCGCAACGTCCCGTATAGTCTTGCTCTACGAGGTTGAAAATCATTATTTTATATTTTTTTTAGTAGGATTTTTAATTTTACTATATTTGGAAAAAAGTATATTATGAGCGATAATGCTACTACTGTAAGGGTAAAAACATATACAAAAGAATTAATTTCTAAACATTCAAAAAAACAGAAACTAACACAAAATGACCTTATAGAAAAAGCGATTTTAGTAGCTGAAAAAATGAATTTTGAATATGAATTGCCATTGCAAAAAATTGAAAAATCACAAGTTCAGCAGACAAATAGAATGATTGGTTTTTTGAAAACACAGGATAAAAATATGGCTCAAATGGAGCAAAATATTTACAACTTTTTTAACCAAAAATTACGTGAAGATAGACGCGAAATTTTGGAATATTTTTACATAAAAACGTATGAAACAATCGACGAAATTTGTAAAAAATATTACATAGCTGAAGATGAAGAAACAGCACCAAGAAAATACAATATTTTTATGGAGCGATTTAGAATGTTTTTTGCAGAAAATTACAAGGTACTTTTAAACGATATTGACGAGCTGAAATAATGCACACACAGTTTAACACATCAAGCGTAAAAGGGGGTAATACTGGCAGTTGTTCAAACCTTACAAATTACTTAGATAAAGAGCAACAAAATGAGTGGTTTAATGATAAAGAAAACGGCATCAAAACAAACGAAGTACAAAAGGAAATTGACCGTTACGGAAAAGGGCAATTAAGTAAAGAAGATTGGAAATTTGTAGAAGTGGAGTACAACCCAAGCCAAGCGGAACAGCAACAAATAATTTACCAAGCCACAGGCAGAAACGATGTTAAAGATTGGCAACAGCTTTCCCCACAGGAAAAGGCAAAAGTAAAAGAAGAATTTGCCAATTATGTACGTGAAGCACAAGATATACAGGCAAAAAATTACGGAAGAGATAACATACAAAGTGGTGCAGATTTGAAGTATTACGGCAAGGTTGAAACCCAAAGAAGATACAAGGGAACTGATAAAGAAGTGAAGCAAGGAAATGCTAAACAAGGCGATTTAAAGCAAGGTTTAAACTTACACGCACACATCATACAAAGCCGTAAGGCAATGGATAAAAAAACGAAATTAGCACCAACAAGCAAACACAAAAAAAGAACGTCAAAAAATGTTATTCAACAGGGATTTAACCGTAACGAATTTTACAACAAAATAGAGGCTAAATTTGACCAAAAATTTAACTTCAATAGAGATATTAAGCAGACTTTTGAATGGAAGAAAGCCAACAAACTAAATAGGTTAGAAACTAAACAAAAGCTTGAACAAAAAGCAGAAAAAACTCACAGCCAAAAACGTAATGAATTAATAGCTAAAAGTAATAACAGACCGATAACACATTTACAGGAAATAAGGCAAAGAGATATAGAGAAAGAGAGGCAACAGGCACAGGAACTCAAACAAGAAAAGAAACAGGACAGGGGAATGGGTTATGGTCGATAACATACTTTACGGAATGAAAACATACTTTAACTAAATAAA
>NZ_JADWYI010000002.1 GCF_016904885.1 Archangium primigenium | reverse complement strand
CGTCTTCCCTAGCTTCTTCGACAGCGGGGAGGTGCGCATGTCGTCGAGGGAGCGGATTTTGGTCATCTCGGGTCCGATAGGCGCGGGCAAGTCCACGCTCGCCGAGGGACTCGTCGCGCGCCACGGAGCGCACCGTGTCAGCTCCCGGGCGTTGTTGCTCGCGCGTCTGGAGGGACGCGGCGAGGACCGGCGCTCGCTCCAGGAGGCGGGGGCGGCGCTGGATCGGGAGACGGGCGGGCGCTGGGTGGCGGACAGCGTGAAGGAGCTCCTCCAGCGCGCGGAGGTGCCCCCATCCCTGCTCGTCGTGGATTCCGTCCGTGTCGCCGCCCAGGTCGAGTCCCTGCGAGAGGCCCTGGGCTCCCGGGTGCTCCACGTGCACTTGACCGCGCCCGAGCCGGAGCTCGCGGCGCGGTACGACCAGCGGCGTGCCCACGCGGCGTCCGATCCCGAGCGCACCTCGTTCGCGGAGGCCCGCGCCGACACCACGGAGCGCGGCGTGGAGGCGCTCGCGACGCGGGCGGACCTGGTGTTGGACACCCACCGCCATCCCACCGAGGCCGTGCGCGTCCAGGTCTCCGCCCTGCTCGGGTTGTACGGCCGGGACGCGGAGGGCTCGTCGACGTGCTGGTGGGCGGCCAGTATGGCAGCGAGGGCAAGGGCCAGATCGCCGCCTACCTCGCCCCCGAGTACGACGTCCTCGTGCGGGTGGGGGGCCCAACGCCGGACATCGCGTGTACGAGGAGGGCGTTCCCTATACCTTCCACCTCCTGCCCTCGGGGACGCGGGTAGCCCCCCGGACACGGGTGGTGCTGGGTCCTGGAGCCACGCTCGACCTGACGGTACTTCAGCAGGAGATCGCCGACTGTCGGCTCGAGCCGGGGCGGCTCTTCATCGACCCCCAGGCACTCCTCATCGAGCCCGAGGACGTCGCGTTCGAGGAGGCGTCCTTGCGCCAGCAGATCGCATCGACAGCACGAGGCGTGGGGGCCGCGGCCGCGCGCAAGGTGCTGCGCACGGCGGCGCGGCTCCCGGTGCGCTTCGCCCGGGACATCCCGGAGCTCGGCCCTACCTGCGTCCCACGCGGGAGGTGCTGGAGGACGCCTACGCGCGGGGAGGCCGGGTGCTCGTCGAGGGAACCCAGGGGGCGGGCTTGAGCCTGCACCATGGGGACTACCCCTACGTGACCTCGCGGGACACGACGGCGAGCGGGTGCCTGGCGGAGGCCGGCATCGCGCCCGGGCGGGTGCGCAAGACGCTCCTGGTGTGCCGCACCTACCCCATCCGGGTGCAGAACCCAGAGAGAGGGACGGAGGAAGGGACGGGCACCTCGGGGCCCATGGTCGCAGAGCTGTCCTGGGAGGAGATCGCCCGGCGCTCGGGCCTGCCGCTGGACGAGCTGCGCGCCCAGGAGCGGACCTCGACGACGAACCGTCAGCGGCGGGTCGCCGAGTTCGATTGGGCCCTGCTGCGCAAGGCCGCCGCGCTCAACGCCCCCACGGACGTGGTGCTGACCTTCCTGGACTACCTCGCCGCGGGCCACCGCTCCGCCCGACGCATCGAGCAGCTGACTCCCGAGGCGCACCGCCTCATCGAGGGCATCGAGCGGGTCGCCCAGTCCCCCGTGTCGCTGCTGTCCACGGGCTTCGGGTTTCGGAGCATCCTCGACCGGAGGGCGTGGTGAGCGGCATGGACGCGAAGGCCTTCGCCGAGCGGTTCCCCCAGCTCTTCCACATGGCGGAGGCGGGCAGCTGGCCGAGCATCCAGCGCCACGGGTTGTTGAGCACCTCGGCGCTCCTGGAGCTCTTCGAGGTCCAGGGCGAGCGCCGGGTGGCCCTGGAGGCGCGGCATCGGCCCGAGTCGGTCGCGCTCCAGCACCCCCGGCACGGGACGGCGGTCGTCCGGGACCAGAAGCCCATGGATGACCAGGGGCTCGCGCGGAGCCTGGGTGGGGGTTTGTCCCCGACGGACTGGTACCGGCTGCTCAACGCCCGGGTCTTCTTCTGGGTCAGCGCCGAGCGGCTCACCCGGCTGCTCGGGGCCCGAGCGTACCGGGACAAGCGGCAGACGGTGCTGACGGTGGACACCGCGCGGCTGCTGGCGCGTCACGAGGCGCGTGTCCTGCTCTCCCCCATCAACAGTGGGGCGACCAAGCCGTTCCCCGCGCCCCGGGGGCCGGACACCTTCCTGTCCCTGGCGCGCTACCCGTTCGCCTACTGGGACCAGAAGAGAAAGCGCCGGGAGCCGGTGGTGGAGCTGACCGTGGAACATTCCGTGCCCGACATCCGGGAGCTCGTGCTGCGGGTCGAGGACTACGAGGCGGGCCACCCCGTCGCGACCCCATAGCCCGAGCGGGCGGGAGTCAAGGGGGGAGCGGGCCGCTCGCCCTCGATGGGGCGGCTCGGCCATAATGGGGGGTACCCCGATGCGTGCACTCCTCCTGTCCGCCCTGTTGTCCGCCGCCCCGCCGCCCTCCGCCGCCCAGGCCCAGAAGCTCGCCGAGCAGGAGCAGTGGGACGAGCTGTACCTCGCCTGGGCCGCCGTCAAACCCCAGGGCTACTCCGCCCCCGACCGCCGCGCCGTCGCCCTCGCCCTCGGCAAGGGCTGTGACGCCCTGTCCGGCACCGATGCCGTCATGGCGTATTCGCTGGGCGAGCGCGCCGTGCTCTTCGAGGAGACCGTGCCCGGCCTGCGCTGTCTGGCGAAGACCTCGCTCGCCACCGAGCAGCGCGGCGGCGCCGAGGAGGCCCTGCGCCGGGGCCACAAGCGCTTTCCCAAGGAGGGCGCCTTCGCGCTGGAGCTCGGGCGGCTCTTGCTGGAGGACAAGGATGCCCAGGGCGCGCTCGAGGTGCTCCAGCGCATTTCCCCGCGCGCGCCCGAGGCGGAGCAGGCCCGGGAACTCCTGGAGAAGGCCCGAGGCGCCTCCAGCGAGGAGCGCGAGGCCCGCTCCCAGGCGCGCGCCATCGAGCGGCGCTTCTCCGGCGAGGGGGACAGCGCGGGGCTGCCCCCCGCCGCCCCGAGCACCTCCGGACTCTCCTACGCGTCCGGCGTGGGCGAGGACGGCATGCGCACGCGCGCCACAGCCGCTTCATCGTGAAGTACTTCAACAACGCGCGCGACTTCAGCCAGCGCGCCGAGTACGAGGGCCGCATCGTCGCCGCGCTCGACGAGGCGCATGGCCACACCCGCCAGGTGCTCGGCGAGGCGCGCGAGGCGCCCGTGGACGTCGTGCTCTACACCCGCGAGGAGTTCCGCACCCACCAGGGCGCCGCGCTCGCGCGCACCGTGGCCGGGCTGTACTCGGCCGGCGCCATCCGCATCAACGACGCCGCGGAGCTCACCCGCCAGACCAAGGCCACGCTCGTGCACGAGTACGTCCACGCCGTGGTGGATGACCTCGTCCAAGCCGCGCGCGGCGGCCAGCACGTGCCCGTCTGGCTCAACGAGGGCCTGGCCGAGTACGTGGAATGGCGCTACCTGGGCCACGACAAGCCCCCCGTCCAGATGGCCAACCGCCTGCGCGGCGCGCCGCCCAGGCCGACCAGCTGCCCTCCCTGGAGCAGATGTCCGGCCAGTCCCTCATCTCCCTGGGGGATCCGGGGCTGGCGTACGCGACCTCGGCCATGGCCGTGCGGGAGCTGATGGCCGACGGAGGGCCCGGCCGCCTGCTCAGGCTCATCCGCGAGGTGGGCGAGGGCCCCCCTTCGAGCAAGCCCTGCGCGACCGGCTACGGCCGGACGATTCCAGAATTGAACGAGGCCGTGAAGGCCGCTCTCTCGCGCAGGTAACAGGCGGGCGGAATCCACGGACGCGAAGTTTACCCCCCTGTCCGAGTCTCCTAGAGTCCGGCTGGGAAATTTCTTGCTTGGCGCTGCACCGGGAGCACCGGTTCCCCCGGTTCGCAGCGAGGTGACGGATGTCCGACACACGCGCGGCGATGAGGGAGTACCGCTTCTTGAACGAGAAGCGGGCACGGGGGAGTTTCTCTCCCGTCGAGGAGGCTCGTTGGAACGAGCTCCGGGGCCAACTGGGAGACCCGGGGGCCACGGGGGCGGAGCCGATGGTCGCGGAAGCCGCGCCTCAGGGCTACTACGGCGAGGACGGCCAGTGGTACGCCTACCCCGCCGACTACACCGCCCCGCAGCAGCCCAGGGCTACTACGGCGAGGACGGCCAGTGGTACGCCTACCCCGCCGACTACACCGCCCCGCAGCAGCCCCAGGGCTACTACGGCGAGGACGGCCAGTGGTACGCCTACCCCGCTGACTACACCGCCCCGCAGCAGCCCCAGGGCTACTACGGCGAGGACGGCCAGTGGTACGCCTACCCCGCCAACTACGACGCCCAGCAGCCCCAGGGCTACTACGGCGAGGATGGCCAGTGGTACGCCTACCCACGAGCGATGACGCCCAGGCCCAGGCGCCCGCCGCCGAGACGCTGACCGCCGAGGAGCCGGTGGCCGAGGCCGCGCAGTTCGAGGCGCCCGCCCCCGTGACGCCGTTCGTGCTGCAGACCACCCTCGAGGTGGACACCTCCGCCCTGGACCTGTCCGCCGCCGAGCCCGACATGCCCGTGATGGAGGCGGAGTCCTCCTGGGCGGACGTCGAGCCCGAGCCCGCGGAGCCCGCGCCGCTCGAGCCCATGGCCGAGGAGGTCTTCGAGGTCGCCGACACGGACCTCGCGCCCGTCAGCGCCGCCACGCCCCTGCCCGAGCCCATCATCGAGTCCGTCGACATGGGGGACTGGGAAGACAGCCCCGCGCCCGAGCCGGAGCCCGTCCTGGCGGCGCCCGAGCCCGTGCAGGAGCTGGGCGAGGACGACTTCTCCTCCCTCAACAACGATGAGAGCGCCGCTTCCGCCGTGCCCCCCCGGGCCGCCGCGCCGCGCGTGGAGGAGCTGAGCCCCACCCAGACGCTCGACATCCCGCGACGACATCTCGGTGCTCGACGCCTCGGGCCACCTGCCTCCGTCCGAGGAGCCCGTGCAGCCGTCTCCGAGGAGTGGGAGTCCACGGCGCCGCCTCCTCGCCGACGCCTGGGAGGAGGGGGACGTGCCCCGCGCGTTCGACTCCGACGAGGACGGCCTGGCCGACGCGGATCGCATGGAGGTCACCGCCTCCTACGCCCTGCCCTCCTACCCCTCGAGCGTCACCCCGCCTCCGCCGGCGCCCGCGCCGCTCGCCCTGGAGGAGAGCCCACGTTATGTGTCCGAGCTCGAGGCCTCGCCCGAGCCGCGCGATGCCTAGCGGTGGGGCGCCTCCGCGACCGGCGTGCTGGCCGAGAGCTCGTCCACGGGCGTCTCCCAGGGCGTCTCCACCGCGGGGTAGGCATCGCGCGGCTCGGGCGAGGCCTCGAGCTCGGACACATCGAACGTGGGGCTCTCCTCCAGGGCGAGCGGCGCGGGCGCCGGCGGAGGCGGGGTGACGCTCGAGGGGTAGGAGGGCAGGGCGTAGGAGGCGGTGACCTCCATGCGATCCGCGTCGGCCAGGCCGTCCTCGTCGGAGTCGAACGCGCGGGGCACGTCCCCCTCCTCCCAGGCGTCGGCGGAGGACGGCGCCGTGGACTCCCACTCCTCGGAGACGGGCTGCACGGGCTCCTCGGACGGAGGCAGGTGGCCCGAGGCGTCGAGCACCGAGATGTCGGTCGCGGGGATGTCGAGCGTCTGGGTGGGGCTCAGCTCCTCCACGCGCGGCGCGGCGGCCCGGGGGGGCACGGCGGAAGCGGCGCTCTCATCGTTGTTGAGGGAGGAGAAGTCGTCCTCGCCCAGCTCCTGCACGGGCTCGGGCGCCGCCAGGACGGGCTCCGGCTCGGGCGCGGGGCTGTCTTCCCAGTCCCCCATGTCGACGGACTCGATGATGGGCTCGGGCAGGGGCGTGGCGGCGCTGACGGGCGCGAGGTCCGTGTCGGCGACCTCGAAGACCTCCTCGGCCATGGGCTCGAGCGGCGCGGGCTCCGCGGGCTCGGGCTCGACGTCCGCCCAGGAGGACTCCGCCTCCATCACGGGCATGTCGGGCTCGGCGGCGGACAGGTCCAGGGCGGAGGTGTCCACCTCGAGGGTGGTCTGCAGCACGAACGGCGTCACGGGGGCGGGCGCCTCGAACTGCGCGGCCTCGGCCACCGGCTCCTCGGCGGTCAGCGTCTCGGCGGCGGGCGCCTGGGCCTGGGCGTCATCGCTCGTGGGGTAGGCGTACCACTGGCCATCCTCGCCGTAGTAGCCCTGGGGCTGCTGGGCGTCGTAGTTGGCGGGGTAGGCGTACCACTGGCCGTCCTCGCCGTAGTAGCCCTGGGGCTGCTGCGGGGCGGTGTAGTCAGCGGGGTAGGCGTACCACTGGCCGTCCTCGCCGTAGTAGCCCTGGGGCTGCTGCGGGGCGGTGTAGTCGGCGGGGTAGGCGTACCACTGGCCGTCCTCGCCGTAGTAGCCCTGGGGCTGCTGCGGGGCGGTGTAGTCGGCGGGGTAGGCGTACCACTGGCCGTCCTCGCCGTAGTAGCCCTGAGGCGCGGCTTCCGCGACCATCGGCTCCGCCCCCGTGGCCCCCGGGTCTCCCAGTTGGCCCCGGAGCTCGTTCCAACGAGCCTCCTCGACGGGAGAGAAACTCCCCCGTGCCCGCTTCTCGTTCAAGAAGCGGTACTCCCTCATCGCCGCGCGTGTGTCGGACATCCGTCACCTCGCTGCGAACCGGGGGAACCGGTGCTCCCGGTGCAGCGCCAAGCAAGAAATTTCCCAGCCGGACTCTAGGAGACTCGGACAGGGGGGTAAACTTCGCGTCCGTGGATTCCGCCCGCCTGTTACCTGCGCGAGAGAGCGGCCTTCACGGCCTCGTTCAATTCTGGAATCGTCCGGCCGTAGCGGTCGCGCAGGGCTTGCTCGAAGGGGGCGCCCTCGCCCACCTCGCGGATGAGCCTGAGCAGGCGGCCGGGCCCTCCGTCGGCCATCAGCTCCCGCACGGCCATGGCCGAGGTCGCGTACGCCAGCCCCGGATCCCCCAGGGAGATGAGGGACTGGCCGGACATCTGCTCCAGGGAGGGCAGCTGGTCGGCCTGGGCGGCGCCGCGCAGGCGGTTGGCCATCTGGACGGGGGGCTTGTCGTGGCCCAGGTAGCGCCATTCCACGTACTCGGCCAGGCCCTCGTTGAGCCAGACGGGCACGTGCTGGCCGCCGCGCGCGGCTTGGACGAGGTCATCCACCACGGCGTGGACGTACTCGTGCACGAGCGTGGCCTTGGTCTGGCGGGTGAGCTCCGCGGCGTCGTTGATGCGGATGGCGCCGGCCGAGTACAGCCCGGCCACGGTGCGCGCGAGCGCGGCGCCCTGGTGGGTGCGGAACTCCTCGCGGGTGTAGAGCACGACGTCCACGGGCGCCTCGCGCGCCTCGCCGAGCACCTGGCGGGTGTGGCCATGCGCCTCGTCGAGCGCGGCGACGATGCGGCCCTCGTACTCGGCGCGCTGGCTGAAGTCGCGCGCGTTGTTGAAGTACTTCACGATGAAGCGGCTGTTGGCGCGCGTGCGCATGCCGTCCTCGCCCACGCCGGACGCGTAGGAGAGTCCGGAGGTGCTCGGGGCGGCGGGGGGCAGCCCCGCGCTGTCCCCCTCGCCGGAGAAGCGCCGCTCGATGGCGCGCGCCTGGGAGCGGGCCTCGCGCTCCTCGCTGGAGGCGCCTCGGGCCTTCTCCAGGAGTTCCCGGGCCTGCTCCGCCTCGGGCGCGCGCGGGGAAATGCGCTGGAGCACCTCGAGCGCGCCCTGGGCATCCTTGTCCTCCAGCAAGAGCCGCCCGAGCTCCAGCGCGAAGGCGCCCTCCTTGGGAAAGCGCTTGTGGCCCCGGCGCAGGGCCTCCTCGGCGCCGCCGCGCTGCTCGGTGGCGAGCGAGGTCTTCGCCAGACAGCGCAGGCCGGGCACGGTCTCCTCGAAGAGCACGGCGCGCTCGCCCAGCGAATACGCCATGACGGCATCGGTGCCGGACAGGGCGTCACAGCCCTTGCCGAGGGCGAGGGCGACGGCGCGGCGGTCGGGGGCGGAGTAGCCCTGGGGTTTGACGGCGGCCCAGGCGAGGTACAGCTCGTCCCACTGCTCCTGCTCGGCGAGCTTCTGGGCCTGGGCGGCGGAGGGCGGCGGGGCGGCGGACAACAGGGCGGACAGGAGGAGTGCACGCATCGGGGTACCCCCCATTATGGCCGAGCCGCCCCATCGAGGGCGAGCGGCCCGCTCCCCCCTTGACTCCCGCCCGCTCGGGCTATGGGGTCGCGACGGGGTGGCCCGCCTCGTAGTCCTCGACCCGCAGCACGAGCTCCCGGATGTCGGGCACGGAATGTTCCACGGTCAGCTCCACCACCGGCTCCCGGCGCTTTCTCTTCTGGTCCCAGTAGGCGAACGGGTAGCGCGCCAGGGACAGGAAGGTGTCCGGCCCCCGGGGCGCGGGGAACGGCTTGGTCGCCCCACTGTTGATGGGGGAGAGCAGGACACGCGCCTCGTGACGCGCCAGCAGCCGCGCGGTGTCCACCGTCAGCACCGTCTGCCGCTTGTCCCGGTACGCTCGGGCCCCGAGCAGCCGGGTGAGCCGCTCGGCGCTGACCCAGAAGAAGACCCGGGCGTTGAGCAGCCGGTACCAGTCCGTCGGGGACAAACCCCCACCCAGGCTCCGCGCGAGCCCCTGGTCATCCATGGGCTTCTGGTCCCGGACGACCGCCGTCCCGTGCCGGGGGTGCTGGAGCGCGACCGACTCGGGCCGATGCCGCGCCTCCAGGGCCACCCGGCGCTCGCCCTGGACCTCGAAGAGCTCCAGGAGCGCCGAGGTGCTCAACAACCCGTGGCGCTGGATGCTCGGCCAGCTGCCCGCCTCCGCCATGTGGAAGAGCTGGGGGAACCGCTCGGCGAAGGCCTTCGCGTCCATGCCGCTCACCACGCCCTCCGGTCGAGGATGCTCCGAAACCCGAAGCCCGTGGACAGCAGCGACACGGGGGACTGGGCGACCCGCTCGATGCCCTCGATGAGGCGGTGCGCCTCGGGAGTCAGCTGCTCGATGCGTCGGGCGGAGCGGTGGCCCGCGGCGAGGTAGTCCAGGAAGGTCAGCACCACGTCCGTGGGGGCGTTGAGCGCGGCGGCCTTGCGCAGCAGGGCCCAATCGAACTCGGCGACCCGCCGCTGACGGTTCGTCGTCGAGGTCCGCTCCTGGGCGCGCAGCTCGTCCAGCGGCAGGCCCGAGCGCCGGGCGATCTCCTCCCAGGACAGCTCTGCGACCATGGGCCCCGAGGTGCCCGTCCCTTCCTCCGTCCCTCTCTCTGGGTTCTGCACCCGGATGGGGTAGGTGCGGCACACCAGGAGCGTCTTGCGCACCCGCCCGGGCGCGATGCCGGCCTCCGCCAGGCACCCGCTCGCCGTCGTGTCCCGCGAGGTCACGTAGGGGTAGTCCCCATGGTGCAGGCTCAAGCCCGCCCCCTGGGTTCCCTCGACGAGCACCCGGCCTCCCCGCGCGTAGGCGTCCTCCAGCACCTCCCGCGTGGGACGCAGGTAGGGCCCGAGCTCCGGGATGTCCCGGGCGAAGCGCACCGGGAGCCGCGCCGCCGTGCGCAGCACCTTGCGCGCGGCCGCGGCCCCCACGCCTCGTGCTGTCGATGCGATCTGCTGGCGCAAGGACGCCTCCTCGAACGCGACGTCCTCGGGCTCGATGAGGAGTGCCTGGGGGTCGATGAAGAGCCGCCCCGGCTCGAGCCGACAGTCGGCGATCTCCTGCTGAAGTACCGTCAGGTCGAGCGTGGCTCCAGGACCCAGCACCACCCGTGTCCGGGGGGCTACCCGCGTCCCCGAGGGCAGGAGGTGGAAGGTATAGGGAACGCCCTCCTCGTACACGCGATGTCCGGCGTTGGGCCCCCCCACCCGCACGAGGACGTCGTACTCGGGGGCGAGGTAGGCGGCGATCTGGCCCTTGCCCTCGCTGCCATACTGGCCGCCCACCAGCACGTCGACGAGCCGCTCCGCGTCCCGGCCGTACAACCCGAGCAGGGCGGAGACCTGGACGCGCACGGCCTCGGTGGGATGGCGGTGGGTGTCCAACACCAGGTCCGCCCGCGTCGCGAGCGCCTCCACGCCGCGCTCCGTGGTGTCGGCGCGGGCCTCCGCGAACGAGGTGCGCTCGGGATCGGACGCCGCGTGGGCACGCCGCTGGTCGTACCGCGCCGCGAGCTCCGGCTCGGGCGCGGTCAAGTGCACGTGGAGCACCCGGGAGCCCAGGGCCTCTCGCAGGGACTCGACCTGGGCGGCGACACGGACGGAATCCACGACGAGCAGGGATGGGGGCACCTCCGCGCGCTGGAGGAGCTCCTTCACGCTGTCCGCCACCCAGCGCCCGCCCGTCTCCCGATCCAGCGCCGCCCCCGCCTCCTGGAGCGAGCGCCGGTCCTCGCCGCGTCCCTCCAGACGCGCGAGCAACAACGCCCGGGAGCTGACACGGTGCGCTCCGTGGCGCGCGACGAGTCCCTCGGCGAGCGTGGACTTGCCCGCGCCTATCGGACCCGAGATGACCAAAATCCGCTCCCTCGACGACATGCGCACCTCCCCGCTGTCGAAGAAGCTAGGGAAGACGGTGCCGGGGGCCCATACCCCTTTCGGGGGGGGCCGCAGAGGGGAAAAAACGACGGCCGCGGCGCACTCGCGCCTCGGGCCCCGAACAGTTTCCTGAATGCACGGTTCGGCACGACGCCGACCCGTCAGGAGGGGTTCATGGCCACACTGACCTGTCACATCGCCGCCACCCAGCGGCAGCTCGATGATGCGCTGCGCGTGCGCTGGAAAGTCTTCGGCGAGGAGCTGGAGCTGCTCGGACGCACGCCCCATGGCGTGCCTCGGGAGAACAATGGTTTCGACACCCTGGCCACCACCGCGCACGTCATCGTCTACGCGGAGGACGTGCCCGTGGCCACCGCCCGCCTGCTGCTGCCCAACCCCGAGGTGGCCCGCGCCACCGGACACCGGCTGGGCATCGATCTGGAGAGCAAGGTGGACCTCACGGACCTGGCGGGGCCGGGCCTGGTGTTCGCCGAGACCACCCGCTTCTGCATCCTCAAGGACTGGCGCCACTCCGCGGTCCTCATGCGGTTGCACGCCGGGCTCTATCAGGAGAGCCGCCTGCGGGGCGTGACGCACTGGATCGCCTCCGCCAACACGGAGACGGACTCGGCCGAGGACGCGCGCCTCCTCCACCAGGTGGCGGCCCACCAGGGGCTGCTGAGCACCCGGTGGCGCGCGCGGACGCTCGTCTCGCCTCCGTCGCCGGAGGTCCCGACCGCGCCCCTCTACACCCCCGAGGAGCGGGCGCGCGCCCACCAGGGGCACCTGGAGGGCCTGCGCCTGCCCCGGGTGTTGTCGCTCTTCTCCGGCAAGCTGGGCGCGCGGTTCATCGCCGAGCCCCTCTATGACGCGGGCTTCCGCCGCTTCTCCCTGCCCCTGGTCGCGGCGCTCGACGCCACGCCCGCCAGCACCCGGGCGCTGTTCGACAAGCTGACCGCCCGCACCTCGCGCGGCTGAGTCGCGCCCGACTTTTCCCCCCACACCTCTTCACCTCACCACCCACGGTCCCCTTCCCGGGGCCCGAACAGGAGGACGTCCATGCACACGCCCACCGAGAACCCCTCCCCGATGAACTGGCTCACCCTGTTGGAGCACGAGGCGCGCACGCTGCTCGCGGAGTTGGACGCGCACCCCGAGGCCCGGCGGCTCTTCGACGGCAGCATCGACAAGGACCGCTACGTCCACTACCTCATCCAGACGTACCACTACGCGCGGTGGAGCACGCCCCTGATGGCCGAGGCGGGGCGGCGCATGAAGCGCCTGAACCCGAACTCCTGGCTGGGGGAGCTGTTGCAGCAGAAGGCCGACGAGGAGCGCGGGCACGAGCGCTGGCTGCTGTCGGACCTGCGGCAACTGGGCTGGTCCGCCGAGCGCGTCGAGCGGCAGATGCCCAACCCCGCGACCACCGCCTACGTGGCGTGGAACCGCTTCACCTCGCGCTGCGGCCGGCCCGAGGCGTTCCTCGGCACGGCCTACGTGCTGGAGTACCTGTCCGTGAGCCGCGCGAGCCAGTCCGTGGAGCGGATGCTCGCGGCGGACACCATCCCCAACATCCGCAAGGCCGTCACCTTCTTGAGGGCGCATGGCCCCACGGATGAGGGGCACGTGGCGGAGCTGACGTCGCTGTTGGGCTCCCTGGAGGAGCCGGAGGCGCGGGACGCGCTGCTCTTGTCCGCGCGCACCACCCGGGTGCTCTACCTGGGGCTCTTCGCCTAGGAGCGTCGGGCCAGGGCGAGCAGCCCGGTCCGGCCCGAGGTCACCCCCAAGCGCTTGAAGGACGCCTCGACGTGGTCCTTCACCGTGCCCTCCTTGATGGCGAGCGCGGTGGCGATGTCCTGGTTGGACAGGCCCTGGGCGATGAGGGTCGCCACCTCGAATTCTCTGGGCGTCAGGATCCGTCGCCACGCCTCGGGGATCGCGTGGAGCTCCTTGAGCCGGAGCTCCCACAGGTCGCGGCCCTCGATGCGCGGCAGTCGGGTGAAGCACACCTCCAGGGAGCTCGTCCCCCGCTCCTCCCGCCACACGAGGGGGGTGGACGTGACCACGGCACTCCCCGCCAGGAACGCGTCCATCCGCTCCTTCCAGGCCCGGGGGATTCCGTCCTCGTCCCGGTCCGAGCGGGAGGGGAACCACCGCTCCAGGAGGGCCGTGACGGCCTCCGTCCGGAAGCCTTCCCGCCGCCGGGCATCCAGCACGATGGCGTGGGCGCCTTCCTGGCGGAGCAGCTCCTCCATCAGCTGACTGTGCGCGGACAGCGCGCCGAAGCGCGCGAAGTTCTGGAACGCCCCGGACAGGGCGGGGGTGAGTTGCTGCAACAGGCGCTGCTTCGTCGCGGAGAAGGCCCGGACGCGGTCGCTGTACAGCGCGACCGCGCCACTGCCCACCTGGTGCTCGGGCACGAGCAGGACCGCGAGCACGTGCCGCGGCGCAGGTGCGACTCCCGGCTGCGCATGCGCACTGCGTGGCAGGCGGAGTCGCTGCGCCTCACGTGCTCGCGGTCTGCTCGTGCCCGAGCCCAGGTGGGCAGTGGCGCGGTCGCGCTGTACAGCGACCGCGTCCGGGCCTTCTCCGCGACGAAGCAGCGCCTGTTGCAGCAACTCACCCCCGCCCTGTCCGGGGCGTTCCAGAACTTCGCGCGCTTCGGCGCGCTGTCCGCGCACAGTCAGCTGATGGAGGAGCTGCCCGCCAGGAAGGCGCCCACGCCATCGTGCTGGATGCCCGGCGGCGGGAAGGCTTCCGGACGGAGGCCGTCACGGCCCTCCTGGAGCGGTGGTTCCCCTCCCGCTCGGACCGGGACGAGGACGGAATCCCCCGGGCCTGGAAGGAGCGGATGGACGCGTTCCTGGCGGGGAGTGCCGTGGTCACGTCCACCCCCCTCGTGTGGCGGGAGGAGCGGGGGACGAGCTCCCTGGAGGTGTGCTTCACCCGACTGCCGCGCATCGAGGGCCGCGACCTGTGGGAGCTCCGGCTCAAGGAGCTCCACGCGATCCCCGAGGCGTGGCGACGGATCCTGACGCCCAAGAATTCGAGGTGGCGACCCTCATCGCCCAGGGCCTGTCCAACCAGGACATCGCCACCGCGCTCGCCATCAAGGAGGGCACGGTGAAGGACCACGTCGAGGCGTCCTTCAAGCGCTTGGGGGTGACCTCGGGCCGGACCGGGCTGCTCGCCCTGGCCCGACGCTCCTAGGCGAAGAGCCCAGGTAGAGCACCCGGGTGGTGCGCGCGGACAAGAGCAGCGCGTCCCGCGCCTCCGGCTCCTCCAGGGAGCCCAACAGCGACGTCAGCTCCGCCACGTGCCCCTCATCCGTGGGGCCATGCGCCCTCAAGAAGGTGACGGCCTTGCGGATGTTGGGGATGGTGTCCGCCGCGAGCATCCGCTCCACGGACTGGCTCGCGCGGCTCACGGACAGGTACTCCAGCACGTAGGCCGTGCCGAGGAACGCCTCGGGCCGGCCGCAGCGCGAGGTGAAGCGGTTCCACGCCACGTAGGCGGTGGTCGCGGGGTTGGGCATCTGCCGCTCGACGCGCTCGGCGGACCAGCCCAGTTGCCGCAGGTCCGACAGCAGCCAGCGCTCGTGCCCGCGCTCCTCGTCGGCCTTCTGCTGCAACAGCTCCCCCAGCCAGGAGTTCGGGTTCAGGCGCTTCATGCGCCGCCCCGCCTCGGCCATCAGGGGCGTGCTCCACCGCGCGTAGTGGTACGTCTGGATGAGGTAGTGGACGTAGCGGTCCTTGTCGATGCTGCCGTCGAAGAGCCGCCGGGCCTCGGGTGCGCGTCCAACTCCGCGAGCAGCGTGCGCGCCTCGTGCTCCAACAGGGTGAGCCAGTTCATCGGGGAGGGGTTCTCGGTGGGCGTGTGCATGGACGTCTCCTGTTCGGGCCCCGGGAAGGGGACCGTGGGTGGTGAGGTGAAGAGGTGTGGGGGGAAAAGTCGGGCGCGACTCAGCCGCGCGAGGTGCGGGCGGTCAGCTTGTCGAACAGCGCCCGGGTGCTGGCGGGCGTGGCGTCGAGCGCGCGACCAGGGGCAGGGAGAAGCGGCGGAAGCCCGCGTCATAGAGGGGCTCGGCGATGAACCGCGCGCCCAGCTTGCCGGAGAAGAGCGACAACACCCGGGGCAGGCGCAGGCCCTCCAGGTGCCCCTGGTGGGCGCGCGCCCGCTCCTCGGGGGTAGAGGGGCGCGGTCGGGACCTCCGGCGACGGAGGCGAGACGAGCGTCCGCGCGCGCCACCGGGTGCTCAGCAGCCCTGGTGGGCCGCCACCTGGTGGAGGAGGCGCGCGTCCTCGGCCGAGTCCGTCTCCGTGTTGGCGGAGGCGATCCAGTGCGTCACGCCCCGCAGGCGGCTCTCCTGATAGAGCCCGGCGTGCAACCGCATGAGGACCGCGGAGTGGCGCCAGTCCTTGAGGATGCAGAAGCGGGTGTCTCGGCGAACACCAGGCCCGGCCCCCGCCAGGTCCGTGAGGTCCACCTTGCTCTCCAGATCGATGCCCAGCCGGTGTCCGGTGGCGCGGGCCACCTCGGGGTTGGGCAGCAGCAGGCGGGCGGTGGCCACGGGCACGTCCTCCGCGTAGACGATGACGTGCGCGGTGGTGGCCAGGGTGTCGAAACCATTGTTCTCCGAGGCACGCCATGG